>NZ_JYHN01000060.1:0-1165 GCF_000954015.1 Clostridium sp. FS41 | reverse complement strand
GGAGGAGGAGCCGGTGGCGTTGACTGCGATAATGCAACGGCCACAGCAGTGGACATCCGAAAAGGAAAGACTGCTGGAATTGCAGGACAAGATGATGTTGTGGTAGGAACCATGGCTGAAAAAGCAGCGGCCACCTATACGCCTGGAACAGCCAATCAGGTGATTGCAGCAAACCAATTCCTGGCAGGCGCGCAAACCATTAAAGGGGACGCTAACCTGATTCCAGCCAACATTCGGAGTGGTAAGAGCATTTTTGGCAAAGCGGGTGCTCTGGTGGATTATACATACTTATCGCAGGCCCAAACGCCTTTTTAAATGGGGCGTTCTCAGGTGTTTTTGCTGGGGGCGCCCTGGTATGTACAAGAGGTGATGCTGATGGGATCCAAACAGTTAATGCCTGGACTGGAAATAATATTGGATACGGAGAAAATCTGGAGAGTGTCAGAGGATATAGCTTAGGAACCTGGAATTTATATGAGGATAGCTACTCATCAATGGCTAAATTCAACAGAAAGGTCCATTTGGGTCCATTTAAGCGCATTACAGTAAATGGATTTGGATACTGGTTAAAGCGCGGCACTCGTGGAAGACTCTGGATTAACCTTTATAAAGATAAAAAGCCTAGCAATATTGGAGATGAGTATGCTTACACAGATTATGTATGGCGGAGCTATAGTAGTGACAGTGATTATGACGATGGGTTTTACAAAAACGCCTGTGCTGTAAGTGTATCCATAGATGTTAGCGGAATTAATGAGGCCAGGGGAATTTCCGTAGAGGTTGGGGCTGCCAGCACCGGAAATGGCCCTGGACCATTCCTGATCACATCCATCAGGTTTGAAAAATAGGAAAGGCAGGTATCTTATGTGATTGAAACGGAATTCGTGGAGCGTCTAACCAAAGTAGAGGAGCGGTCCAAGAGTAACACCCATCAGATTGAGGATTTAAAGCCGGTCGTAAATGAAATCCATACCATGTCCAAGACCATGGTGGAATTGATCGGAGAAGTCAAACACACAAACGAAAACGTGTCTGAACTCAAAGACAAGGTTGATATTTTGGAAAGAGAACCAGGAAAACAGTGGTCAGCAACAAAGAAGACATTTTTTACAGCGATCACCAGCTCCATCGGAACTGCGGTGGCAGCCGGAATCATGTATTTGAT